>NZ_DAOMQT010000005.1:0-42782 GCF_035445465.1 Agriterribacter sp. | reverse complement strand
AGATGACCCGGAATATATTTATAGCAAACAGGCTACGGGAAGTATTGATCAACGGACATTGGATCGCAAATACGAATTATAAAGAACAATTATTGAGTATAACCTGGGAACAAGCCATACAAAAAATCGGCACTTTAAATACGATTGCTGCGCTCACTTTTCATATTAACTATTATTTAGCCGGGCTTCTGCATGTGTTTAATGGAGGAAAGCTTGAAATTAGCGATCAATACAGCTTTGACCTGCCACCTATACAATCAGAAAGAGAATGGAAATCATTAGTGGCTGATTTTTTATCCAATGCTGAAAAATTTGCTGCACAGGTTGAACAAATGGCAGATTCCCGGCTTGACGAACCATTTGCAGATGAAAAATACGGAAATTACCTGCGGAATATTGAAGGCGTTATTGAGCATAGCTATTATCATTTAGGGCAAATCTCGCTTATCCGGAAAGTGATTGCAGAAAAAGGGTAAACGATGTGTTCTTATGTTTCTATGCTTTACGACATTAAAATTCTACAGCAACCTTAATTTGTAGCTAAATGACAAAGCGTTACCGGTAATGTATATGTTTGGAGTGAGTGATACTATGCCATATCTGCTCCGGAGAAATACAGGGGCAGAAGCGTTTTTACATCGCTGATCACAAATACTTTTCCTTCTATTCCGCCCAGAATCAACCGGATAGGCTGCTGCTGGCGGAGCTCATACTCCAGGAGGCTTTGCCTGCAAATGCCACAGGGCGCCGCCGGAAATTCACTTTTGCCTTTTTTATTGAAATAGCTGATGGCTATTGTTTGTATGGGTGTGCCGGGGTATAAGGAAACGGCGGCGGATAACAATACTCTTTCTGCGCATAATCCCACGGGTGAGGACGCATTTTCCTGGTTGGTTCCCGTAATGGTTTTCCCGTTTTGAAGCAGCGCGGCCGCGCCAACGAAAAACTCCGAATAAGGCGCATAGGCATGTTGTGTTACTTCCTTTGCCTTGTTCAGCAATTGCCGGTCGGCTTCGGGTAATGACGCAACGGAACCGAATACTTCATAAGAAAAAGAGAGCTGTTCTTTTTTCACCTGAAGATTTTTTAGTTAGATGAATCAGACACCCTATACCTTACACCTTATTACCCTATACCTCACACCTGACTTATCACTTACTACTTACCACTATTTTATCGCTTTAAACAACCGATTCCATCTTGGGCCGCCATCCCAGCTAAACCATATCAGCGAAGCTTTTCCTACCACATGGTCTTCGGGTACATAACCCCAAAACCGGGAATCCTGGGAGTTGTGGCGGTTATCGCCCATCATCCAGTAATAATCCATTTTAAAAGTATACTGGTTGGTTGTTATGCCATTGATGATAAATTGCCCGTCTTTTTCTTCCAGTGTATTATGCTCGTAAACAGCAATGACCCTGCTGTAAAAAGCGATGTTTTCGGCCGTAAGCGTAATGGTAGCGCCTTTCCTGGGAACCCAAACGGGTCCGTAAAAATCTTCACTCCATTTATAATGCGCCGTATCATTGGGAAATACGCCTGGATTAAATTGTTTTAAATCCTTAACTACGCTTTCTACATAGGGCAGCTTTTTCATGCGTTCCGCCTCTTCAGCGCTCAGGTCAATCATGTAGTTCATATTGTTACCAATGAGCAGTTGCTGCCTTTCGGGATCGGTTTCTACATGAAAATCTTCCTTTAAAACATCTTCATCAAAATATTGTCCTCTGGTTTGCACATTATAAAAAGTGGCGGAAGCCTCAGGTACGTACGCCGGTTGGCCATTTACATACAAAATGCCTTCCTTTAATTGCAGGGTATCTCCCGGCATGCCTACACAACGTTTAATAAAGTTCTCTCTTTTGTCTACCGGACGTACTATAATATCATCTCTTTGGAGCAGGGCTTCGCGGTTGCCACCGTACTGGTCCCGCAGCACATCATAATAATTGAGGTTCGACTGGTATTCGCCTATTACGGTGTCGCCAACCGGGTAATTAAACACTACTACATCATTGCGTTTTACCGGGGTTGTCCATAAACGTTTATAGGGAAGCTTAATCCATTCTAAATAAGATTTGCCACCTGTTATGGGTGCGGTATGATGCACAAAAGGAATGGCTAAAGGCGTATTGGGAAGGCGCGGGCCGTAGCTCATCTTGCTTACAAACAAAAAATCGTTTACCAGCAATGTTTTTTCCATGCTGCCGGTAGGAATTACATAAGCCTCAAAAATGAAAGTGCGGATGATAGTAGCGGCAACTACCGCAAAAACGCCGGCGTCTATCCATTCCCGAGCAGATGATTTTTTGTAATTCTTTACCACGGCATTGCCCGCATACCTTTCGTTTTTAGAATACCCGAGGTAAGGAAAATAAAGGAAAGGAAGAAACACGGCTGCGGCGTGATGCAGCAACGAAAAACGGCCGAAATGTTCTACAAAACGGATACATATCCAGATCGTAATGAACTGTCCCACAATGGGTATGAACTGCAAAAAGAACCAATATCTTTTTAAAGGCATTTTTTCCACCATGCACCAGGTGTTGTAAAAAGGGATCAGTGCTTTCCAGGGCTCAATTCCCGCCTTTTTAAACATGCCGTATAAACCAATAAGAGAACCAATTGTTGCTAAAATAAAAAGGGTCCAGCCTAAACTCATGTAACTCTGTTTTTATGAAGTTGCCAAAAATAGTATAAATAGCTGATTAAGCCGATATGTCGTTGATTATATCAAAATGTTACGGCTAATGATAATATTCTTCTTTTGTTAAATAAAGTTTAATAGCTATTTGATGCAGTATTAAATAATATCATTCAAAATATCAGATACTTGTCTGGGATGCTGGAATACCAAAAAATGCCCGGCCGATGCTATGGTATGTGTTGGACGCACCAGCGTGCATGGAAATATTTTATCGTTGGTGCCATGTAAATGAAACAGGTTTTCGGGTATCCATTCGTTTTTCCAGTTTAATACCTGGTGAATGGCCCATTTAAGATAAACGGGATCTATATGCTTCCTGTATTCATGGGCCAGCTTTTTTTCTTCTTCGGTTACCGCGCCGAGAAAATAATTTTCAACGGGCTCAAATAATTTTAAAGGGCGAACAGCGTGAAGGCGGCCCTTGGGCAGGATAGCATCCAGGTTCAGTTTGCCGGAGGCCTTCATCCAGCGCGGAATTTCATGATGCGTTTTTACGCTGGAAATGAGTATCACTTTCTGAACCGCCGCCACTTTCGCGATCTCTATGCTTAACATCCCTCCAAAGGAAACACCAATTAATGTGGCGTTTTTTTCCGTGATGCGTTCACTCATTCGCAGGGCGTATGCCGAAAGACTTTCATTATGCAGGGGCATCAGCCAGTGTAAATAATGCACCGTGGTGCAGCCCCAGTTCAGTTTGCTGAATATCCTTTCATCGGAACCTAAACCACATATACAGTATGCTGTTTTCAAAATAGGGCTTAATTTCGGGGAAGTACATAGTTGCGTATATCCTCTATTGCAATATTTTTACCGGAAAGAATAACCAGTCTTTCCACCACGTTTCTTAATTCACGTATGTTGCCCGTCCAATTATTTTCCTGCAGGGCTTTTAACGCATCGGCATCTATTGCTTTTTGGGCAATGCCGTAATCGGCACATATATCTGAAAGAAATTTCTCTACCAGCAGGGGAATATCATCTTTTCTTTCGTTTAAAGAAGGCACATGTATGATAATAACGCTGAGCCGGTGATACAGGTCGAGCCGGAATTTTTTTTCATCCACTTCCCGCAGCAGGTCTTTATTGGTAGCGGCTATTACCCGCACATCTACCGTAATATCTTTATCTCCGCCTACCCGGGTTATTTTTCCTTCCTGTAAAGCCCTTAGTACTTTAGCCTGGGCATTGAGGCTCATATCGCCAATTTCATCCAAAAACAAAGTTCCCCCATGCGCCTGTTCAAACTTACCTATCCGTTGCTTTACGGCGGAAGTAAAGGAACCTTTTTCGTGACCGAACAGCTCGCTTTCAATTAATTCGTCGGGAATAGCGGCGCAGTTCACTTCAACCAGCGGTTGTTTGCAACGGCTGCTTTTTTCATGTATCCAGCGCGCTACCAGCTCTTTACCCACACCATTTTCACCCATGATCATTACCCTTGCTTCTGTTGGCGCTACTTTGTCTATTGTTTCCTTAATTTTTACAATAGGGGCCGATTCACCAATCATTTCCTCTACCTTAATTACTTTCCGGCGAAGCACCTTGGTTTCGGTAACGAGGTCTGTTTTATCCATCGCGTTCCGGATGGTGATCAGCAGCCTGTTCAGGTCGGGTGGTTTTGAAACATAATCATATGCTCCTTTTTTTACGGCTTCTACGGCTGTTTCAATGGTGCCGTGCCCGGATATCATGATAATAGGCACATCCGGGTTTATTTCACCGGCTTTATCTAAGAACTCAATGCCGTCTATCTTCGGCATTTTAATATCACAAAGCACCACATCATAATTTTTTTCCCTGAACCGCTTCAGTCCTTCCTCGCCGTCGCCCGCTTCATCTATCTTATATCCTTCGTAAGAAAGGATTTCCCCCAGGGTTTTGCGTATCGCTTTTTCATCATCAATAATCAGGATGTTCGACATATATATGAAATCTGTTTTAATGCGTTAAAATCGTATCATTTTTTTCAAAAATAAGGAATTATGAGAGGTTACAGGGCCCAGCTTTCAGGGTGCAGGGTGGAGCCACTCACTTCTCACATCTCATGTTTCTCTTCTCACCTTGATAAACGATAGATTCGCTATTCACATCTCACATTTCTCCTCTCACTGCTCACCATTCACTATTTCCCCCGCCACCTCCTTATCAAATGCTAAAATTCAGTTATGTATGGGATGATTTCCTTCAAAAGGCTTGTACATTATACCATCAGCAGCTACATTTGCGTTAGATTAATCATTATCCTGTAAAACTAAATGAATCATCCATGAAAACTCAAGTATTTAAAGCCAATCATGCTGTTGAAGTACCTACCTGGAAACTGGTTGCCAAATTAGGTTTGTTAGCCGCGTTTTGCATGGGTTTGTGCTACCTTTTCGCAATTGGCGTATCGTCTTTAGCTTCTGTGTTTTAAGCATACTAATATGTGCCGTTTGGTTCAGTGCCGCTCCGGTGAAAACACCGGTATTCATTGAGCTAAACGGCATTTTTAAAGCGTTACAATCAATCCTCCGTAGTAATTTCGTTCCGGCGCAGGATTATAATACCTGTTGCCGAAGGCATTAATATCGCTCCCGAGGCTGTACAATTGGTTCAGCGCATTATCAACTCCTGTAAAAAGCTCAATGGAAAATACCCTGAAATGTTTTTTCCACCCCAGCCTGCCCAGCAAAATATCGTAAGAAGGGGCATAAACCGCATTGGCATCATTTAATGGAAGCTTTGAGGTATTAGTGAGTGAGGCGTTAAGATATAACCCCACCCGGGTAGTTATATCAAGGCCTCCCAGCCAGATGGTTTTTGCTACCCCGGTTAAGTCATTACCGGAATAATCCTTATCGTCAACCATGTAATCTGTAAACGAAAAATCATTCAGCGTAAGGCCTGCCCTTAGTTTTGCGCTTTTGATAAAAGCAGTGCTGTTGCGTACCAGGGCGTATTCAGCAAAGATTTCTATACCTTTTTGATTGGTTCCACCGGCGTTTACAAAATATTCGGCGTCTACATTGTTTATTCTTCTCACGATAGCATCGTGCAGCCTGAACCGGTAGGCGGTAATGTCAAACTGCAGCCTGTTGGACAAAGTCCTGCCGCGAATACCTATCTCACGGTTCCAGCCATATTCGGGCTGCAGGTTGCTATAGAAATTACCCTCCGATGGTCTTACTTCGGATATGGAAGGCGGCGAAAACCCTTTGCTTACGGAAGCATACACGGATATATTTTCTGATATACGGTATAATCCCGCCAATCGTGGCAGCAACTGCTCATCCAGCTTTTTTTTCTTTTTCGAATCATCAGCATCTGTAAGCCGCTGATAGCGGTAAATGAAAAAGTTGGAGCCTATGCCCGCCTGTAATTGAAATTTTTTGCCCATCATCCATTCACCCTGGATAAAGGGGGAAAGCTGTCTTGCCCAAATTTTGTCTTTGAACTGAACGGTATCGGCTTTTCCCTGGCGGTTTCCGTAATTATTGATGGCAGAATAGTTATACAGCCACTCCATCCCGGCAGTTAATTTCAAATCGTGCTTACCTGCAGCGGTATGGTATACCATCTTGGTACGTAATCCGAGGTTTGTTTCTTTCCTGGTTTCAAAATTGGTAATAAAAGGATTTTTAAAATCGGTATAAGCGAGCATTACCGATGTAATATTGCTCCAGTTTTTATTGAAGAGGTGCCGGTTGCTGATACCTGCAAACGGCGTTTTATTATAGATAGCTGCTTTTTGTTCCACCGCCCCGGGTGCGCTGGGTGTGCCGGGTCTTGCCTGGCGTGGGTTTTCCTGCATTTGCTGCAAATTCAGGCCGCCGGGCGTTTGGTAATACATATCCGCGTACATGAATATCCAGTCCAGCTTATCTTTTTCAGATAAGCGGGCCGTTCCGTTCCATTGTATTACATCCTTGCGCACACGGGTATTTTCCCTGTAGCCATCCGATTGCAGGTGGCTTTGGGTGAAGGAAGAGCTCATGTTTTTATCCTGGTACTTCCATTGCACATTTTCATCAAGCAGACCGTAGGAGCCACCGTTAACCTGGGCGCGAAAATGGTGCTCCGCGGAAATATTTTCCTGTGAAAAAAGCGGTTCATCGGGGTGAAGTATAATGACCCCGCCGGTATTGGCGCCATAAAGGCTTCCGCCGGGGCCTTTCAGAATTTCAACCTGACCAATGCTGTGCTGATCTACCAGGTTGAAATAAGTATTTCCGCCTGCATCGGTAAATGGAATATCATTCCAGTACACTTTTATGTTACGCACACCAAAAGGAGAGCGAAGCAGGCTGCCCCTGACGCTTAAACGGTAGCTGCCGGGGGAACGTTCTTCCATTCTAACGCCCGGAACCATATTTATTGCAGGTAACAGTGATGCAGGGGAGAAGCGTTGTACATCGCTGCGGCTTACTATTCCGGCCGATACAGGGGTTTCCAGCAGCCGGCGGTCCGATTCAAATCCTTTAATTACCACTTCGGTCATTAATGGGATGGTATCTGCATCTGCAGGCGGAGACTTTTGCTGCGCAAACGAAAAAAGCGAATGGAAAAGGAATAATATGTATATACTTTTTTTCATTGGGAAGTCTTCAAAAGTATTCAAAAAAAATCCCGGAGTGCTTAACCCCGGGAAAAATATTATTTCGGAATCCGAAAAAACTATTTGCGAAGGTACATTACTTCTTTTACCAGCTTTACTGTACGGGGAACATCAGGCAGGTATGCCGCTACCAGGTTGGGCGCATAGTGCATCGGCGCATCGGCGCTTGTAATCCGGCGAACAGGAGCATCTAAGTAATCAAATGCTTCTTTTTGTATGCGGTAAGCCAGCTCGGACGATACGGAAGCAAAAGGCCATTGTTCTTCCACAATTACCAGGCGGTTGGTTTTTTTAACCGATTCAAAAACAGTGTGCCAGTCTAACGGCCGGATGGTGCGGAGGTCAATCACTTCCGCGCTGATATTTTCTTTTGCAAGCTCTTCCGCCGCGCCCAGCGCCACTTTCATCATCTTATTAAAAGAAACAATAGTAACATCTGTTCCGGCGCGTTTAATATCGGCCTTTCCAATAGGAATAAGGTATTCTTCTTCAGGTACTTCCCCTTTTTCGCCATACATTACTTCACTCTCCATAAAAATAATTGGGTCATCGTCCCTGATAGCGCTCTTTAATAAGCCTTTTGCATCGTATGGATTGGAAACGGAGATCACTTTTAAACCGGGTATATTGGCATACAGGCTTTCAAATGCAGTGGAGTGCTGAGCGCCTAACTGACCGGCGGAGCCATTGGGTCCACGAAAAACAATAGGGCAGCCTACCTGTCCGCCACTCATGGCCAGCATTTTGGAGGCTGTATTCAAGATCTGGTCGAGCGGCAGTACCGCAAAATTCCAGGTCATATATTCCACGATCGGGCGCAAACCGTTTTGTGCAGCACCTACGGCCACCCCGGTAAAGCCCAGTTCGGAAATAGGGGTGTCAATTACTCTTTTAGGACCAAATTCGTCCAGCATACCCTGGCTTACTTTGTAAGCCCCATTATATTCTGCCACTTCTTCACCCATTAAAAACACACGTTCATCACGACGCATTTCTTCGTTCATCGCTTCCCGGAGCGCTTCCCGAAATTGTATAACACGGTTTGCCATCCTTTATTCAGATTTGAGAAGAGCAAAAATATTGGTTGTAGGGCAGATAACCAAAAGGATGTAAAAATGCAATTAACTTCCTGCGCTTCTTTTGCGTTTATTTCTATTACTTTTGGGCAGAAACAAATTTTAAAATGCTAAAACGCGAACGACAGGCTTTTATCCTTCACCAGGTTAATATCCATAACAAGGTGCTTTCTTCGGGGTTAAGTGAAGAAATGAAGGTATCGGAAGATACGATCCGCCGTGATCTCCAGGAATTATCTGATGAAGGCAAGATCATTAAAGTACACGGAGGCGCTTTGTCCTGCTCGTTTAGTCATGTGGGCTATCCCTCCGAAAAGATATATTCACATACACATAAAAAAATTATCGCTACCAAAGCGCTGGGTCTTATACAGGACGGCATGTTTATATTAACTACCGGCGGAACCACTATTGTAGAGCTGGCAAGAATATTACCGATGCAGCTGAGGGCTACTTTTGTATCGTGCAGCATACCTGCCATACTCGAATATTCCAATCATCCGAATATTGATGTAATTGTTGTGGGTGATAAACTCTCCAAGAATTCAAAAATTACGGTGGGTGGCGATGCCATTGCCACTATCCGCCAGATCAAGGCAGATATCTGCCTGTTAGGCGTTAATTCTATTGATATTGAGCATGGGGTTACAGACAGCGACTGGGAAGTGGTGCAGATTAAAAAAGCAATGATTGAGTCTGCAAAAAAAACGGTTTGTCTTACCATTTCCGAAAAAGTAAATACAGTTCAACCCTTAAGAGTTTGCGGTTTACACCAGATTGATATACTGGCTACGGAACTGCCTCCCGAAAACCCGCTCCTGCAGCCCTATATTAATGCAGGGATACAGGTGTTGTAAGAGATTTGAGATTTATGATTTGAAATGGCATATACTACCAGCCAAGTTGTATAATCACTAATGTTTTTTTTTAATTGCACTGGCACCATCACTGCCTTCATATTCCTGTTTAAGCATGAAATATTTTTTGCTCTTCGTTTCCCTGTTTTTTTATTCAGCTATTTATTCGCAGACCTCCATTAAGGGTAAAAACATATTTAAGCATGTTGAATATTTGTCGTCTGATGCATTGCAGGGCCGTTGGCCGGGAACGAAGGAAGACAGTATAGCGGGACAATACATTAAAACCACATTTTCAAAATCGGGCGTGGCGCCTTTGTTTGAGCAGTACGATCAGCCCTTTGATGTTACCGTTAAGCTGGATGCCCCGGCAGGGAGTAATTTTATCCGTGGAGGTCAGCGCGAAAATCTTTTGTTGAATAAGCAGTATAGTATTTTCCCTTTTTCCGGTTCAGCTACCTTAGAGGCTCCCGTATTGTTTGCGGATGATAATGCAATTGCCTTTAATGCACAACAGCATATTAAATCTTCATGGGTTGTGCTGTGGCGAAATAAGCCCGGTGCTCCTGCAACAGACAGGTTAACGGATTACACGTTATCGGTAAGGGCCATGCAAAATGGAGCGGCAGGTGTAATACTCATTTCACCCGATAGTGTGGATAATAAAGATGTGCTGGTAAGATTGCGTCCACGCAGGGACAAGCCTTTAGCCATTCCCGTTATTCAGCTTACCCGAACGGCATGGCAGCAAATGAAGGAGAAGTTATTTTCAGATACAACGGCTGGTGATATGCACTATTATTTGTCTGCCGCTCCTTTATCGGCGTCAGTAAATATTATAGAGCAAAAAATAATTGCTAAAAATATAGCAGGGATAATCAGAGGAAGCGATCCGCAACTGCAAAATGAATACATCATTCTTGGCGCTCATTATGATCATTTGGGCTATGGTGGTTTTGGCACCGGCTCCTTGCAGCCTGATACCACCGCTGTGCACAACGGCGCAGACGACAATGCTTCTGGTGCCGCCGCCCTGCTGGAAATAGCAAAGGCTTTGGTACGCAACCAGGAACAGTTGAAGCGCAGCGTAATTGTGGTGGCTTTCGCCGCGGAAGAAGAAGGGTTGCTGGGGTCGCAGTATTTTACCGATCATCTTCCGATACCGCAATCTGCCATTAAAGTAATGCTCAATATGGATATGGTAGGGCGGCTGAACACCGAAAGCCAACTGTATATGGGTGGCGCCGGAACTTTTCCGGGAGGGGTTGATTTTATGAAAGGCCTTGGCGAAGGTTCGGGATTAAATGTAGTGGTGCATGCCGGTGGAGTAGGCGGATCAGACCATGTTTCTTTTTACCGCAAAGGTATTTCCTGCATTGGGCTGCATACAGGCGGACATCCGCAGTACCATACACCCGCCGATGATGCGGAGTTCATCAATGTTCCGGGAATTGAAAAAGTGGCGCGGTATATCTATAGGGCTGTATATGGTCTTTCTGTTCGGGAAGGAGCATGGGGGTTTATTAAGCAGGAGTAGAAGTTTGATGAAGAACCAAAAAAGCAAATCACAAGAACCAAACCTGCCTGCGGCAGGCAAGCTTGTCCGCCGGGGCGGATAAAACTCAAATGCTAAAACCGAATACTAAAGTTTGAAATCCGAGGGTAATGCAACCATAAACTATAAATCAAAAATCCGAACATTCAGTCTGTCGTTAATTACTGATAGCTAACGGCTGATTGCCCCATCCAATCCGAAGGAAAGTACAATCTCAAATCTTATATCTTATATCTCAAATTTCAAACCGGGGGTCTTACACCTGTTTACCCCTTGTACCCTGCAACCTGTACCCCTGCAACCCAATAACCTCTACTTTCCCCCTACAGCCTCATCTACGGCGGCTTTAAACTGCGTGTACATTTCTTTTCCCTGTTCGCCCGACTGGGGCTTTACCAGTAAAATAGCGGCATAATTGTTTTTGCGGTCAATATAGGGCCAGGTGCCGGTGAAAGAGGGGCTGCTGAGTACGGTGCCTTTTCCCTGCGCGTCTTCTCCCATCAGCCATGCGCCGAACCCGTAATGCAAGCCTTCGGTTCCTTTGGGCGTATATTTCACCGGCAAATCCGTGAACTGCGCTTTTTCCATTTCTTCGATGGCTTTTTCACTCATGATCTGTTTGCCTTCAAACATGCCTTTGTTCAACAGCATAACCAGGAAGTTCATATAGTCGTTAGCGGTAGACTGTGCGCCGGCGGAAGGATTAATGTACAGATTATCGTAATTGAAAAAAGTAGTGGCTCTCATTTTCAAAGGGCGAAGCAGCTTTTCCTGCACTACCCGGTCAAAGGTTTTGCGGCTCACTACTTCCAGCATACGTCCTGCGATATTCATTCCTACGTTGCTGTAAAAAAATTCTGTTTGCGGGTTGGTTACAATTTCTCTTTTCGTTGCAAAAAAATTAACCTCTTCCTCCAGCGATTCAAACTTTGATTTGGGAAGCAGCTTGCCTATACCGCCTTTTTCGGCCTCCAGTCCCGTAGTATGGGTAAGGCAGTGCCTCAGGTTAATATAAGCCTTCATATATTTAGCTAAAATGGGAATGAGCTTACCGGCTTTGGTGTCTAAGGTGAGCTTGCCTTCATCAACATACATCATGGCAACCGCGGCAGTGAGCCATTGCCCGCTGGCGCCTATGGGAACCTGTATTTTACCATTGAAATCTTCACCGATCTCTTTTTTATAAACGATCTTTCCGTCTTTCCAAACTAAGGCAACAACCTCTTTGCCAAGTGCTTTTTGATTTTTTTGCAGCATATCGTCCACACCTGCAAAATTGTATTGCCCCGCAACCGGCTGCAAGAATAACAGAAAACCCGCTAATAAGCTGAAATACAGGCAGGTTGATGTAGCTTTATATGACATAATTACTGTGTTTCGTTTTTGGATTGTGTTTTGTGCAATAAGGGTTAAAGTTATTTGAAAACGAATAAAGGAAAACTTAAAATATGAACTTAAATAATTTCACCATCAAAGCCCAAGAGGCGATGGCTAAATCGCAGCAGATCGCTTTCAATAATAACAATGCCAATATTGAAACCGAGCATTTGCTGAAATCATTGCTGAGCGATGAGGATTCGCCGATTGAATTTTTGCTGAAAAAGAATAATGTGAATGTAAGCTTTGTGGAAAGCAAATTAGACGAAAGCATTAATAAGCTACCCAAAGTACAGGGTGGCGAACCGGCCCAGGTTATCAGTCGCGATGCCAATAATGTGGTTTTGCGGGCTGGCGCGTTGCTTAAATCTTTTAATGATGAGTTTGTAAGCGTAGAGCATTTGCTGCTGGCTATTTTGCAGGGCAATGATAACAGCGCCAAGCTGCTGAAAGACGCAGGATTAACCGATAAGGGCTTAACAGCGGCTATTAAAGATCTTCGTAAAGGATCCACTGTTTCTTCTCAAACGCAGGAAACGCAGTTTAACGTGCTGAACAAGTACGCCAAGAATTTGAATGAGCTGGCAAGGCAGGGCAAGCTGGATCCTGTAATAGGTCGTGATGAGGAAATTCGCAGAACATTGCATATCCTTTCGCGGCGCAACAAAAACAATCCGATGCTGGTAGGAGAGCCCGGTGTAGGTAAAACCGCTATAGCAGAAGGCTTGGCTATGCGTATTGTAAATGGCGACGTGCCTGAAAACCTGAAAAGTAAAATCATTTATGGCTTGGATATGGGACAACTGATCGCCGGCGCTAAATACAAAGGTGAATTTGAGGAAAGACTGAAAGGCGTGATCAATGAAGTGACCAAAAGTGACGGGCAGATCATTCTTTTTATAGATGAAATTCACACGCTGGTTGGCGCTGGCGGCGGCGAGGGCGCGATGGATGCGGCTAATATTTTAAAGCCTGCCCTGGCAAGAGGCGAATTAAGAGCTATAGGCGCCACTACATTAAATGAATACCAGAAATATTTTGAAAAAGATAAAGCCTTGGAAAGAAGGTTTCAGCGGGTGCTGATCAGTGAACCCAGTGTGGAAGACGCGGTTTCTATTTTACGGGGTATTAAAGACCGTTATGAAACACACCATCATGTACGTATTAAGGATGAAGCCATCATTGCCGCGGTAGAACTGTCGAACCGTTATATTTCCGACCGCTTTTTGCCCGATAAAGCCATTGACCTTATTGATGAAAGCGCTGCCAAGCTGCGCTTAGAAATGAATTCTATGCCCGAAGAGCTGGATCAGTTGGAAAGGCAGATCCGGCAGCTTGAAATTGAAAGAGAGGCGATTAAAAGGGAAAATGATGAAGAAAAGCTGAAGGAGCTGGCAAAAGAGATTTCGCTGCGCAGTGTGGAAAGGGATACGCTGAAAGCCAAGTGGCAGGAAGAAAAAGAGCTGGTTGAAAAGATCCAGGCCGGCAAAGCAGGTATTGAAGCATTAAAAACAGAGGCTGAAAAAGCGGAGCGCAATGGCGATTACGGAAGGGTAGCGGAGATCCGTTACGGGAAAATACAGGAGGAAGAAAAAAAGATAGAGCAGTATACCGGGGAGCTGAATGAATTAGCCCCGGAAAAAAGATTATTGAAGGAAGAAGTAGATGCGGAGGATATTGCGGAATCGGTGGCCAAGGCCACAGGCATACCGGTAACTAAAATGCTGCAGAGCGAAAGAGAAAAGCTGCTGAACCTTGAAGATGAACTGCACAAAAGGGTGATAGGGCAGGAGGAAGCGATAACTGCTGTAGCGGACGCTATCCGCCGCAGCCGCGCGGGTTTGCATGATCCCAGAAAACCCATCGGCTCATTTATCTTTTTGGGTACCACCGGTGTGGGTAAAACCGAGCTGGCGAAAGCGCTGGCGGAGTACCTGTTTGATGATGAAAATATGATGACGCGGATTGATATGAGCGAATACCAGGAAAAGCATACCGTTAGCCGTTTGGTGGGCGCTCCTCCGGGCTATGTGGGATACGATGAAGGCGGGCAGCTAACCGAAGCCGTTAGACGCAAGCCCTACAGCGTGGTATTGCTGGATGAAATAGAAAAAGCGCATCCCGATGTATTTAATGTGCTGCTGCAGGTATTGGATGATGGCCGTTTAACCGACAATAAAGGCCGCGTGGTGAACTTTAAGAATACCATTATCATTATGACGAGCAATATGGGAAGCCAGGTGATACAGGATAATTTTGAAAATGTAACGGAAAAAAATAAAGAAGAGGTAGTTGAAAATACCAAACGGGAAGTATTGAATATCCTGCGGCAAACCATCCGTCCGGAGTTTTTAAACCGCATTGACGATATCATTATGTTCCAGCCGCTGATGAAGAGCGAGATACGCGGTATCATTAACATACAGCTCAATCATTTAAAAAACCAGGTATCATTAAGTGGCATTACTTTGGAATTCACCGGTTACGCCCTCGACTTCCTTGCCGAGAACGGCTACGATCCGCAGTTTGGCGCAAGACCCCTCAAAAGGCTGATCCAGAAGGAAATTGTGAACCAGTTGAGCAAAAGAATACTGGCGGGTGATATAGATAAGTCGAAGCCTGTGCTGGTGGATGTATTTGATAATACCGTGGTGTTCAGGAATGAAACTCCGGCCGGCAATGCTGCAGACGAGAAAAAAAAGAAGGCCGTTTCTTAAAACATTTTCATTCTTAATAGTATAAGCGCTATCCTTTCGGGTAGCGCTTTTTTATTTTTAATTGTTACGGTTTTTGCCACAAAGTCACTAAGCCATAAAGAAAATAAACTCTGAAGATCAGGGCTTTATGTCCTTAAGTCGCTTCACGATAAGTCACGCCGGGGGCTTCATGAAAAGCCATTGCGGGTGTCTCTGAGACCCTGGCGCTGAAGATTCGCCGGAATCACTCTTCTCACAACTGCCCTGCTGTAGAGACCCCCGTAGGGACCCAGGCTTATTTTCACAACAGCATACCGCCGTCACCTGATATTGCCAACACTATTTTTAGCGGTATCATGTTTTGTTTTGAGTGTATTGGAAATAGAACTGTATTGCTGGCCCAGCCTGCTGATTGAACCAAGCAAAACGGAAAAGCTGGTATCCACAACAGCGGCTGCGTTATCAGCGTTGCTTTCGTTTTGAGTAATTGTATTTCTAAGCTGACGGCTGTTTTCTTTTGCCTTATTAACTGCATTTGCTGATGAAGTTTTATCGGTTGCCAACAACTGATCCAGTTCATCAAGAGATACCAGGAAATCTTTGGTATTACTTTTCGTAGTATTAACTATTGATTTCCCGGTACTATCATCACCCGTGTTATTATCTGCGATGCTGCTTGATTTATTGGAACGGGATGAATTATGATCCTGGACGCTGGATTTATTGCTTGCCTGGCCAGTACCCTCCTCTGCATTTATTTTTGATCCACCTTTTACAGTTCCATCCCATCCTTTGCGTTCCGCAGTTCCGTCTCTGTCACAGTCTTCATCTGTAATTACTATGATTGTCTCGTCATCTACATAATAATTTGCTTCCGTAGTAATGCTGTAGTTTCCCTTTTCCATATTAGTAAATTCAAATACTCCCTGTTCATTTGTTTGTACTGCACGCATTTGTCCTCCCGGGTTCTTGCCACCTTTTACTATGATGCCGCCAATAGGATTGCCAGGTCTGGCAAGCGCTGCAGAAGCAATACCCCCCTCTGCTGAAAATGCCTCACTATTACCAATTAAAACTTCTGATATGCCATCGTCATCAATATCTCCAATAAACACCGGCAAGTTTTTAGTGTAAGATTGTGCGCAGCCGTTGTCTGCAATTACACCAGCGCCTGCTATCAGTTCGTTTTTATTATTTGATAGGCCTTTTTCTTTTTGAATGCTGCTATTACCTGTATTTAGTTCAATCGTCCAGTAATCATCAGACGTAGTAACGTCCCCAGCCATATCTAAGTTTGCTTCGCTTTTAATTGTTACATCATAGTTTTTTGTTTTGCTAAAACCGCCGGTTACTTTTACTATGTAGCTGGCTGCGGGTACCCGGGCAAAAAAGAAATCGCCACAGGTTGTAGTTTTTGTAGTGGCCACTACCGCTCCGCTATTTATATCTATCAAAAAAACAGCTAACCCTTCAATACCACCGCAATCATTATCCCCGCCCTTACTTAAGCCGCTCCTGCCTTCATACATTGGGTTTGTTCCCTGGTTTTCATTGCCATTATACAATGGATTTTTTATTCCCTGTGCTTGTTGTACGGTATGTGTTAATTCATGTCCGATCATTTTTACGGTAGCGGCACAGCCGGTACATTCGTTTATATCTCCTTCATTAAATACAGGTGCATACTGTCTTTTACCAGTGGCCATGCCGCTGCTATGATCTCTTGCCGAACGTTTACCTGTTGCCATGCCACTACCAGCCTCTCTTGTATAGAAAGTAGCGGCAATACCTTGTGGTGCTGTTGACGATGGCGCCATTCTTCCGGTTGCGGCATAAGAAGCTGCCGCCGCCCCGCCACCAGTACTGCCGGCAAGATTGCCAACAGCACTAACAGCATCCTGGTTGGTTATAATACCAGATGAATTACCGCTACTCCAGCTCACAGTACCAGAGATAACAGCCCTTGAAGCCCCCTGCGACACTGCACCGCCTGCGGCATGTAATCCTGCACTTACTTTTTCGCCAAATGTAGCGCCCTGCGTTTGTTTGGGTACGGTTACATTCATGCTAATGCGTTCATTATATGCTGCTGCATCGGCAGGACAGGCAAAAGTTTTTTCTTCTGTCGTTCCATCGGGGTTTGTTATTTTTTGTGTAACCGGCCCGCAACTTTCATTGTTCATCATTCGGCTACCGCCGATTCCTTTTGTATTGATGGCATGATTTTGTGCAGATGGGATTATTCTTCCATTAGTTGCTCCTGTTCCCTTTGTATTGATGGCGTGTCTTTTTCCTGTTGCCATTCCGCTTGCAGCGCTTCTTTTTGACCCAAATGATTTTGTAATGCCCACGCCAACTGTAAACAATTTTACAAGACGATCCTGTTCTATAGCCACATCTATACCCCGTTGCGGATCGTATAAGTTAATGGATGATTTTGTTTGCAGGTAACCTGTATTTAAAATAAACCGGGTGGAATTATTTATCGGATATGCCAAACTGATACTTCCGGAAAAACCGGGAAACGAGTTTTTTCCGGCTCCTTCAAAACGATATAAGGAACGAACAGCACCCGGCTGGCTAATAGTAATACTGCCCGGGTTGTTAATGAACATCCCACCTTGCAATTCAGCGTTTATAATTACCCGTTCACCAAATTTAAAAGAGGGCCCAAACAAAAAATAACTATTGAAAGGATTAGATTTTGATATTTCGCCCTGTTGAAATTTTCGTTCTGTCAAAAACTTGTTGAGTGCCGCGTTATTGATAGCGCCGGCAACAATGCCGCCTGAAACGCCGATCCCTATATTTCCAAAATAGTATCGGCCAAACATTTGTGTGGCCATACCATTACCTCTAAACAGGCTGTTTTCATTACTTTTTCCAGTAAAAGAAACGCCACTGTTAATACCAAAAGTCCAGCCAGATTGCAAATAGCTTCGTTCCCTATTGCTCCCTGTTGTATTCCAACCGCCGTCAGCTGATTGCGTCTGCATTCGCAATTTATTACTCCCTGATGAGTTCCAGTCGCTGCCATCCAGCGCTATACTTG
This sequence comes from Agriterribacter sp., assembly GCF_035445465.1. Lineage (NCBI taxonomy): Bacteria > Pseudomonadati > Bacteroidota > Chitinophagia > Chitinophagales > Chitinophagaceae > Agriterribacter > Agriterribacter sp. Next base: position 24,862 of record NZ_DAOMQT010000005.1, on the reverse strand, counting down.
CGGTTTTATTACTTCGCGATGAATTATGATCCTGAGCCCGGCTTGAAGTTTGATTCGTAGCTCTTTGCTGTTGTGCATAGCCATTATAAACTACGCATAGCATAACAATCAGAAACAATTGCTGTCTCATCAAAAAAAGGTTTATATGGTTAATGATTGCATTAGGGCAGCTGAATCAGGTACGGAGTAATACCAAACAATGCAACAGTTACCTAAAACGCAAAAAATTGTAAGTTGGTATTTTGATGGGTTATCGTTTATAAATTATTATTGGTCAATATTTTTTGAAGGGCGCTCGAAGAGTGAACCGCCCGTTGCATACTGATCATTTATTCTCCATTGGCGTCAATAAAGGCATCATCTTTAGGTCGCGCCGGAGTCTTCATGAAAAGCCATTGTGGGCAGCTATGGCCCTGGCGCTGAACGATTCAACGGGGAACTCTTATCACAGTTGCCCTGCTGTATATAAGAAAGCACACGGATAGAATGTATTATGCGATTAGAAAAGAATTGAACGCAAGTGCAACGCTTTCTTTCCTCATATTGTCAGGCATTGAAAATGATTGCTATGACAAAAAGAATTTCATCATTGTTGTTAGCGTTATTGGCAACGGGCTTCATGCTCGTCTTCCCCACCGGTTGCATAAAGGATAAAACAACCGCTACGCATACTGTTACTTACACTATAATGGCGCCTGTATTAAAGGCCAAAGCAGATGTTCTGGCGGCTATAAACGGCAACCCTTCCGAAGCGGTTCAGCAGGCGGGGAAAATTTATATCAAGGGTAAATTTATTTACCTGAACGAGGTAGATAAGGGCATTCATATTATTGACAACAGCGACCCGTCTAAGCCTTCCCAGGTTGCTTTCCTGAACATACCCGGTAACCGGGATATAGCCGTTAAAGGCAATACCCTGTACGCCGATATGTACAGCGACCTGCTCGCCATAGATATCAGCAACCCGAAAAAGGTGAGCGTTACCAACCGGATTGCTAATTTTTTTATGACCAAGATGTATATATACGGCTATGGTTCAGCTATTAATGATGAATACATAGCTGTTGACTGGATTAAGAAAGATACTGTTATAGCATATACAGATAGATATTACGAGGCGGGTGGTGATATGATGGCATTAAATAACGCCGGCTTCGCTGCTGCACTGCCCGGCGCTAACGGCACTGCCGGTTCCATGGCAAGCATGGTATTAATGAATGATTACCTGTATGCCATAAGGGAACCGCACAGTGTGGGCATTGTGGATATCACGGTTGCGGCCACACCGCGGTTAGATACCACTTTTTATGCGGGCTTCGACCTGGAAACGATATATCCTTTTGAAGATAAATTATTCCTTGGCTCTTCTACAGGAATGTTTATGTATGATCTTGCCAATCCCACATTTCCCGTGCAACTGGGCACTTTCTCCCATGGCCGAGCCTGCGATCCTGTAGTAACAGACGGCGAATATGCCTATGTTACGCTACGCGGCGGCTCTTCCTGCGGCGGAAATAACAATGAGCTGAACATTGTAGACGTGAAGGACCTGATGAACCCCGTATTGGTAAAAACCTACCTGCTTACAGGCCCAACGGGCTTATCTAAAGACGGCAACCTGCTTTTTGTATGTGACGGCACAAGCGGCGTAAGATTATACGATGCATCAGACCCGGGTGCGCTGAAACAGCTACAGCAAATAGAAAGTGATGAGCCTTATGATGTAATAGCAGCCAATAAAAAAGCGATGATCGTTGGCAAAAACGGATTATATCAATACGACTACAGTAACCTGAATAATATCCGCCTCCTGAGTTTTTATTCCTTGAAACAATAAGATATTGCAGATACGGTGGGCATCCGACGTAAGGAGGGTCTGACCGTATCTTTGATTTGAGATTTCTGATTCACCGTCTATTGTGATGCCTGAAACCTGCATCCTGCACCCTAAACCCTCACACTTGCCACCTCTTTTTTACTGCACATATAATTCTGCCGGGGTTTCCTCATTAAATATTATTTTTGCCATCCGCATATTTAACAGCTTATGCCCCAATTTAAACAAAGACAGTTCCTGGAATTTGAAAAACCGGTTAAAGAGTTATTTGACCAGGTAGCACAGTTGAAGCAAATGGCCGAGAAAAATCCAAAAATGGATTACACGGATACCATACAGCAGCTTGAAGCATCCATTCTTGAAAAACGCAGGGAAATTACACAGCATCTTACGCCCTGGCAACAGGTGCAGTTAAGCCGCCATCCCGACCGGCCCTATACCCATGCCTACATTAAACGAATGTGTACCAATTACATAGAACTGTATGGCGACCGGAATGTAAGGGATGATAAGGCGATAGTGGGAGGCTTTGGACAGTTAGACGGTCAAACGGTAATGATCATCGGTCACCAGAAAGGCATCAATACCAAGATGCGGCAATTGCGCAATTTTGGCATGGCTAATCCTGAGGGTTACCGTAAGGCGCTGCGGTTAATGAGGCTGGCTGAAAAATTTAATAAACCCGTTGTTACTCTTATTGATACGCCGGGCGCATTTCCGGGAGCGGAAGCGGAAGAGCGTGGTCAGGGAGAAGCCATTGCCCGTAACATTTATGAAATGATGCGCCTGAAAGTGCCGGTTATTTGTGTGATCATTGGTGAAGGCGCCAGTGGCGGAGCGCTTGGCATAGGCGTGGGCGACAGGGTGCTGATGCTGCAAAATACATGGTATACGGTTATTTCCCCCGAAAACTGCAGCTCCATTTTATGGCGTAGCTGGGAAAAGAAAGAGGTTGCTGCGGAGCAGTTAAAGTTAACTTCCACCGATATGAAAGGATTTGGACTGGTAGACGACGTGGTACCCGAACCATACGGTGGAGCCCATTGGAATTATGAAGAAACTTCACAAACGCTAAAATCATACCTTATCCCGCTTATTAAAGAATTGCAGGCCATTGACCCGGCAGTACGGGTGCAGCAACGCATTGAAAAGTACAGCAAAATGGGCTTCTGGGAAGAGTTACCTCAATAAGTCTCACAACCTGAAACCTGTAACCTGCAACCAACAACTATATATATACCAGCAATAAAGAAAGCAGCATGTCATTAAGAACACAACTCAGAGGAACCGGCGTAGCATTGATCACCCCATTTCAAAATGATTTCAGCATTGATTACCAGGCATTGGATGTGATGATTGATCACATGATCAATAATGGCGTGGAGTATATCGTAAGCATGGGCACAACAGGAGAAGCCCCAACGATTAGCAAAGAAGAGAAGAAAAAAATAGTAGCACATACATTAGCCAAAGTGGCCGGCCGTGTGCCGGTGGTAGTGGGAATTGGCGGAAATAATACGGCTGAAACCGTGCAGGAATTAAAAACATTTCCCTTAGATGAAGCGGTTGCGGTATTAAGCGTTAGCCCTTATTACAGTAAACCTTCACAGGAAGGATTGTTCCAGCATTATAAGGCGGTGGCCGCAGCCTCTCCCAAACCTGTTATATTATATAATGTGCCGGGCAGAACAGGACGCAACCTTTCCGCTGAAACCACCATTCGTTTGGCCAAGGAAGTGCCTCATATTGCCGGTATAAAAGATGCTGCAGGCGATATGCTGCAAAGCATGCAGTTGCTCAAAAACAGACCCGATGATTTTTTGGTATGCAGCGGCGATGATACGCTTGCACTACCCCAGTTGGCCTGTGGTATGGACGGGCTCATCAGTGTAATAGCCAATAGTATGCCCCGCAAATTTTCCGATATGGTGCGTTTAGCCTTAGCCGGTAAGCTCAGGGAAGCAAAACTGCTTAACGACGCCATGCTCGAAACATACGAATTGCTTTTTTCAGAAAACAATCCTGCGGGCGTTAAATCTTTCCTGTTCCACCTCGGGTTGATCAGGAATGTATTGCGTTTGCCTGTTACCCCATTGAGTGAAGCGCTGCATCAAAAAGCGAAGCATTTGCTGGAAGCGGATCCCACGCTGCGTTAGGAAAGCATTCCCTTTTTTGTGCGGATATATTTAATGAGGCGCAAACTATAGCGTTGCTTTAGCCGTTATAACGTTTAGCGCCGGTGGCGCCGCTTTAAGCATCTTATATATTTGTCAAAATATCAAAGACACACCTCAAATGCGATTAATAAAAACATTATCATCCGTACTTGTTTTCGCGGCATTATCTGCAACTGCTTTTGCCCAGTCGGACAGGATCAGCTTAGGCGACAAGCAATATCAATTGTTAGACAGGCTGGATATAAAGCTGCAGAATGATTCTGTGCTTTCTTTTTCTACGGTTAAGCCGTATAACAGGAAAGTATATACGGAACGGATAGCCCTGTTAGATTCTTTAGACCAGGCAGGTGAATTACCAGTTGAGCTTTCTTCGGTTGACCGGCACAATATACAAAGCCTGCTGATGAACAATTCCGACTGGACGAAAGACCGGGGTGAATCCTTTCAGGTACGCAGGCCGGTATGGAATACTTTTTTTAAAACACCCGCTCATTTATATGAAACACATTCTGATGATTTTACCTTAATGATTGATCCTGTACTGAACCTGCAGGTAGGTAAATCTTCAGAGGTTAATAAAGCGATTTATACAAACACGAGGGGTATTACATTACGGGGTAATATTGGTAAAAAGCTTGGCTTCTATACCTATATTACAGAAAACCAGGAAAGAGACCCGCTATATGTGGACCGGTATGTAAGAAAGCGGATCGGCATTCCGAATGCCGGTTATTTTAAATTTTTACAGGGAGGAGGCTATGATTATTTTGATGCAAGGGGCGGAATAGACTTCGCGGCTTCTAAGTTCATCAATTTCCGCTTTGGATATGATAAGCTTTTTTTAGGAAACGGATACAGAAGCCTTTTATTAAGTGATTTCAGCAATAATTTCCTATACCTGCAAATGGATGTGCAGTTGCGCAAATTTGCTTACAAAACTGTATATGCGGAGTTGATAGCGCCATTTGATCCTTCACGCAACAGGGATACTATCCGGTATAAGAACTATATGGCATTTCATCACCTGAGTGTGCAGCTTGCCCGCTGGCTGAATGTAGGTGTATATGAGAATGTGATATATAATGGCAGAAATGGTATAGAGCTGAGCTATTTCAATCCGTTTATTTTTTACAGGTCAATTGAAATGCAGTTGGGCAGCGGAAGCTCAAAAGCTACGGTGGGTATTGATGTTAAATCCAATCTCTTTAAAACCCTCCAGCTATATGGTAACCTTGTAATAGGTGAATTTATTTTAAAGGATATAAAAAACTATAGCAATGGCAGTTGGTGGAATAAGCAGGCATTGCAACTGGGAGGTAAATATATTGATGTATTAGGCGTTAAGAACCTTGATCTGCAGGCGGAGGTAAACCTGGTGCGTCCTTTTATGTATGCCCATCGTGATAGCAGCATCGGGTTTACGCACTATAATACCGAGCTGGCACATCCGCTCGGTGCAAATTTCAAAGAATATATCGCTGTTTTAAAATATCGGCCCTTAAACAAATTATATCTTACAGGAAAGCTGTTGTATTACAAAAAAGGACTTGATTCGGCAGGTGTAAATATGGGCGGGGATGTTTTCAGGAGCTATGAAAGCCGCCCGCGGGACTATGGCTTCTTTATCGGTACAGGAACTCCTGTACAATCGCTTCTTGCGTCCTTCTCAGCTTCCTATGAGCTGCTGCAAAATTTGTTTATAGATGTTAGCCTTGCCAATCGCAGCTATAACGTGCAGGGCCAGCCGAAGATCAGCGAATTTTTCTTTTCAACGGGCGTAAGGTGGAATATAGGAAAAAGAGCGTTTGAGTTTTAGGGTTGAGCCACAAAGCTACACGGATATTTCTGGGGTAATGGGTTTGCTTTCACTTAGCGCCCGTTGCTCCTTTGCGGTCTTTGCGTGAAACATTTGAACCGTGCATCCATACCCCCAAACAGTATGAGCTGAATGCATTCGGCGGCTCCCCTTACAGCCTCACATTGGAGGAATTTAAAAAGCATGGATTGTCTAATGTTACTATTCTTTTTTACTCCATTACATTCTCTAATTCTTCCAGGGTTTTGCCCATTGTTTCTTTCACCTTCCACCAAATAAAACAAAGCCCCAATGCACATATTACGGAATAGATATAAAATGATTTTTCCTGTAGTTTCTCAAATAAAACAGGAAAAGTAAAAACGAGGATAAAATATGCGGCCCACAGGCTGACTACTGCAACGGCTGTAGCTTCGCCACGTACTTTATTAGGGAATATTTCAGAGATCAACACCCAGGTTACAGGCGCCAGCGACATCGCGTAAATGCCAATGGCGGCTAATAAAAACCAGGATACCTGCGGTGAATACACTCCCAACAGGATTACTATAATTACATATGTAATGGCGAGACCACCCGCGCCAATCAACATGAGAGGCTTTCTGCCTAATTTATCAACAAGTAACATCGCGAGTATCGTAAACACCAGGTTTACCCCCCCGATAAAAACGGTTTGCAATAATTGATCGTCCTGCGAGGCGCCGATACTTTCAAATATTTTAGGGGCATAATTGAAAACCGTATTAATACCGCATAACTGCTGAAATACTGCCAGTCCTATACCTACCAAAACAGCAGGCAATACAGCTTTTTTAAAAATGTCTGCATAACGGGTTTTAGCAACGCCTTTTAAAGATGTTGCAATATTGCTTACAGATTCATTTACAAAGCCTGCATCTCCTATTTTTCCCAGTACCCTGGTTGCCTGTATGTTTTTTCCTGCTTTCATCAACCAGCGCGGGCTTTCGGGCAACCACAGCGCTCCAATAAAAAATAAAACAGCCGGAACAAAACCTAACCCGAACATCCAGCGCCAGGCGTCTTCGCCGGAATTGCGTAATGCATAATTAATGAGGTTGGTAAAAAGAATGCCCAGCACAATTGTCAACTGGTTGATGGCAACCATACGACCACGTATATGCGCCGGAGAAATTTCTGCAATATACATAGGCGATAACATAGAAGCCATACCCACACCTATCCCTGCACAAAACCGGGCGGCAATAAAAGCATCTCTTGAAAAAGAGAATGCCATCGCCAGGGAGGAAAGAGCAAAAATAGCCGCGGCAATCAACAGTCCCGGCTTACGCCCGTATTTATCCGATACAGATCCTGCAACCATACAGCCGATGATAGCGCCGAGGGCGAGGCTTCCAGTTGCAAAACCTTCCCAATAAGCGTCTAATGAAAAATGCTTTTGCAAAAAAGGTAAAGCGCCTGCAATTACTGCAAAGTCGAACCCAAACAAATAACCGCCCAAAGCAGAAATAAAAGAAATGCCTAAAATATAACGGGTGTTATAGGAATATTTTTTACCGGCCTGATGCGTATTATCATTGATGGCTGCATTCATTCATTATAACTTTTAGTATAATCTGTAGTGTGCTGTTTGCTCCACTATTTTATAATTGAATAAGAAAGCACTCTTTATAAGTTCCTCATTGCAAAAGAATCGTGGGATGGTTATTGTCCCAGGATAAAAATCTATCTTATCAAAAACCGGTATATAGTTGTTTGCTGATATTCTTCTTCCGGAAGCAGCCCTATGGATGGGAACTGGTAATGATTGGGCGCATCGGGAAAGCCCTGGGCTTCCAATGCAAGGCCACTGCTGCTGAAATACCGTTGCCCGCTTTTACCCACATCCGTTCCATCAAACAGCCATGCATTATAAAACTGGATACCCGGCTGATCGGTATATACTTCCATAATCCTTCCGGTTTCTTTTTCTTCTACCGTTGCTGCTAATTGTAAAGCTTTACCGGAATTATTCAAAACATAAGATACTACATACCCTTTTCCCGGGAACAATTGTCCGGGAAACGATTCACCAATACGGGATCCGATAGTTATCGGCCGGGTGAAATCGAGTGCTGTATCTTTTATAGAAATTATATTACCTGTAGGAATTAATTCATCATCACATTCCACACTATTTTCAGAATGAATACAAACAACATGATCCAATACATTTTTATCCACATCACCATGAAGATTGAAATAAGCGTGATTGGTAAGATTAACGATGGTTGCTTTATCTGTATGCGCTGAATAATTTATTCGCATTGAATTATCATTACCCAGCGTATACCTCACTTTTACTTCAATATTTCCGGGGTATCCTTCTTCTCCATCTTTTGAAAGATATTTAAATTCTACGGCCTCTTCTCCCTTATCGTTTACTAATATCGCACCACTCCAAACCTGGAAACTGAATCCATCAAAACCTCCGTGCAAATGATTTTTTACGGAACTCCCGAACAGATCATTATTTGTCAGTTGATATTTCACGCCTTCCAATTCAAAAATTCCCTTACCAATCCGCCCACACACACGGCCTACAACTGCGCTGTAATATTTTTCTTTGGCGCCCAGGTATTCCTCCAGGCTTTCAAATCCGAGTACCACATCTGCCCATTGGTTGTGTTTATCAGGCACCCACATAGACAGCCAGCGGGCTCCGTAATTGGTAAACTGTGCTACACCACCACTCTTATTACGAAGTGTAAATAATTTTACTTCTCCGCCTTTTATAGTACTTCTGAAATTTTCTTCTTTTAATAATTCCATTTATTTATTTTCCGGAGTGATCCTTGCCAGCCAGCCGCCACCTGCTGCCAATGTAAGCTTCAGTGTTTCTCCTGCGTTGATCTCATGCCGGGAGCGCTTATAATCGGTTGCTGCAGTGCCTGCATTTATTCCATCTTCAATAATCTCTACCTGGTATTTACCGGGTTTTAAAAAATCAGTGGATAGCTCTAATGTTCGCCGGTCATCGTTGGTGATCGCCCCGATATGCCAATCGCTTCCGGATCTGCGTGCTAACACCGTGTATTTGCTGATCTTACCCATTAAAAGTTTGGTCTCATCCCACTCAACAGGTATTCTTGCAAGGAAATCCGTACACGCTTTCTCCCGGTAGTAATCAGAAGGTGAACCGGGCAACATCGTCATAGGGCTATTTAAAATTATAAACAAGGCCATGGCATGCGCCCTTGTACCCCAGCCCATCGGGTAATCCCAGAAATGTCTGAAATTATTTTTATTTCCGTTACGCATGGTAGCAGGGATATAGTCCATTGCACCGGTAAACATGCGGATATAAGGCAAAAGATTATGGTGTTCAGGATTATCATTGTTGGATACACCGCTTTGTTCAAATTCAATCAATGCTTCCCGTGTTAACACATTCGGATATTTGCGGCTTAACCCACAAGGTTTGTAAGCACCATGAAAATTAACTACCATCTTTTTTTCTGCAGCTTTTTGGGCAAGCGCTTCGTAAAACTCCACCATCTGCTGATCATCCCTGTTCATGAAATCTGTTTTGATCCCTTTGATCCCCCAACGTTCAAACTGGTCAAAAGCCTCCTGCCATTGGTCCCTCAGTGTATTCCAGATCACCCATACCATCACGTCTACTCCTTTGGTTTTTGCATAAGCGGTAACCTCCTCCATATTTAAACCGGCAACAGGATGCAGCAGGTCATCTTTGGGGCTCCATCCATCATCAAAAAGAAAATAGCGAAATCCGTTTTCAGCACAAAAATCTATAAAGTATTTGGCTGTTTCGGTGTTAACGCCTGCTTTAAAATCAACGCCGTAAATATTATTCTTGCCCCACCAGTCAAACATAACCACACCCGGTTTGATCCATGAAACATCCCTGAGCTCAGTAGGCGAAGCCAGCAAATAAACCATATTGTTACTGATCAGTTCATCTTCCTGGTCTGCCACTGCAAAAATCCGCCAGGGATAGTTTCGTTTACCGGCTACTCTTGCAATATAATCGTAGGTTTCGCCCACCTGCCCGCTGGCGTAGCGGTTTTTTGTAGTTACCAGTGTTTTAGGATAACGTGGATTAGTAGCCGAAATTTGTGACGCCCCGGCACTTTTCATCCACAAGCCAGGGTAATTGTAAAGATCCGATTCAGTGATCATCACAAATTTACCATCCTGTTTTTCTACAAGCAGTGGCAGGTTGTAAAGCCTGGCTGGATCTAATTCGCTCAGCTTTTTGAACTCATAGGGTTGTTCGTATGCTGAGTTAAAAGATTTCTCAGACTGGAAGCGGATGGAATCGCCCTCGTTCAATTGTATACTGAGGGTTTCCTTCATTATTGTCAAACTGTCTTTAGCCGACGTTGAAAAACGATAGGCCATTCCTTCGTTGAAAAGCCTGAATGTTAACGACTGATCTGATTTGAATGTGAGCACCAGTTCGTTGTATTCATTTCTGTATGTTTCGCTCTTCTCTTTAACAACCGGTTTAATATCTTCATTTACCGTATTCCTTTTTATCTTTTTTACCTGCAGGGGTTCTGCTTTCGTTTGATCGCTAATCATGCCAAGGTCCGACAAACTCAGAACAGGATCCGCTCCTTTTGTCATTTTCAACTTTATTCCCTGCCGGTTGCTTTCAATTTCAACCGACAGTTTTTTATCAGGAGAAAGCAGCACATACTTCTGCGCATTGGCTGCAATACTAAAAAGAGACAAAAACAACAGGATTGAAAAGCCTTTCATAATACAAATTCATTTTATAGCATTATTTTTTCAATATAGATGCATATCAATATACAGCATCCTTAAAAACAGCTTACCACCCGGGATTTTGTTTTAATGCAGGATTGATCAAAATTTCTTTTGTAGGCAGCGGCATCAGGTAATGTTTTTCAGGATTAAAGCTTCTTCCTGAGGCGCTTTCCACAATAATAAACCCATTGGCATCTGTTCTGTTTTGCCAGCTTGCATCGGTATAAGGATTTCTATCCTGGCCTTCTACCACAATAGGGTTAGCCCATGGCGTTCCAACGATTTTGATACCTTTTACATCTGTTGGAATTTCGTATTCCGCTGTTTTCCATCTCCGCAGATCATCATATCTGAAACCTTCAAGCGCCAGTTCTATGGTTCTTTCGCGCCTGAGTTCCTCACGCATATCCAATCCATTGGCATTTACAAATCCATTGGTCAATTCAATCATATTAACCCGCTGACGGATCAAATTTATTGATTTATTAAGGTCGTCATCACTAATAGTACCATTCTTTTCAAATGTGGCTTCTGCATAAATAAGAAGCACTTCACCGTATCTTAAAATATGGCGGTCGTAACCATAACCAAGGGTGAACGGCGATGCATTGGATGCCGGATCTTCAGACAAAAATTTAAACGTAGTATACCCTGTATTGGCATTACGCTGGGGATAGAAAGGCCAGCTTGCCACCGGTTCCGGATACCAAAGCTGCATAGCGCCTGTGCCGGGAACAACGAAAGTCATTGTCATCCTGGGATCGCGATCTTCGAACTCAGAACCGGTTTGATTATACCCCTTAAACAAAGGAGACTCCGTGATAGGTAAGCCATCTGCACACAAATACATATCGGCTAACTTTTTGGTAGGTAATAAATGTCCTTCACCCACCGTACTTGGAAATGTTTGGTTAGAAATGTTTACCTGATAACGGCGATCTAATATGGCTTCAGATGCATCATCTCCTTCATCAATAAAAAAATACCTGTAGCTCTGTGCACCTTCACCCGTATACAGGGAGTATTGCCCACTATTCATAACCGTTGTTGCCGCGTTAATAGCAACATCCAGGTAGGCATTGGCATTAGCATCCCCTCTTGATTTTCCCCAGGTACCTTCAAATAAGGCAACCCTCGCTCTCAACGTATTGGCAGCGCCTTTTGTAATTCTGCCAACATCGCCGCTTGATAAAGTGCTTCTTTCGGGCAGGTTGGTTGCTGCTTCTTCTAAATCTTTTAAAATAAAATCAACCGTTTCTTTCCGTGTTGCTCTTGCTGAATACAATTCTTCATCGTCAATATCCAGTTCATGCGTAATAATGGGCACTTCGCCAAAAAGCTTATACATCATCCAGTAATTATATGCTCTGAAAAATTTTGCCTCACCGATAAATTGTGTTAACTCCGAAGCAATGGGCGCTTCTGTTGCCTTTGCTATAATTTTGTTACAACGCCGTATATAAATATATGCATTGGTCCACCTGCTGTCACTCTCTGTTGTCTGGTAAGTTCCATTACTAACGGAGTTAGGAACATCGTAGGCTAAGTCGGCATAGGTATCCCATGTATTAAATCCTTCGAGTGAGAAATACAGGTTATTGGCAGCCAGCTTAAAGTCTGCTGTTGTCTTCCAGAATGTGGCATCGGAAATAGCGTCCTTAGGTACAAGATCCAGCCCCTTATTACATCCTGTTAATAGCAGGATTGAAAAAATACATGCTTTAAAATATGTATGGTTCATGATACTTAGTAGTTAATGGTTTAGAATTTGATATCCAGTCCAAAAGAAATTACACTGTTAAAAGGATAGGTCTGTTCGTCAGAACGCTCCCATGTTTCTTCAGGATTAAATGAATTGTTCCATGTATCCTTTGAAAAAGTAAGCAGATCCTGACCGCTTACGTATACACGCACATTTTGCATTTTAGCTTTACTTACTAAATGTTGAGGTAAATTGTAAGCCAAAGTAACTACCTTAAGTTTAAGATAAGCAAGGTTGTTCATGCGCATGGATGAGTACCTCCAGTTCCAGTTACGTATTCCGTCAAAGCCAACAGCACCGGGTACAATGCGGGGATATTTTGCATCAGGATTTTCAGGCGTCCAGTTTTTACCATAGAAGTATTCCAGGGGTTGCATCCATACCTGCCATAGCGGCACGCTGATCTCTCCTGTTCTGATACCCTGCCTTTTTCCTATACCCTGTAAGAATACACTCAGGTCAAATCCTTTGTAGGATACGCTGATGTTTGATGAATACACATACCTGGGAAGCAGATTCCCCAGATACACCATATCGCCCTGAGTTCCTTTTGAAGCATCACCAAAAGCAGTGATTTTTCCATCACCATCAACATCCCTGAACATTACATCACCAACACCCAGGTTAGAAGGCACATTGCCTAATTGCTTATAAGCGGTCAATTGTTCTTCATTTTGAATAATGCCATCAAACTGGTAACCAAAATAAGAATTGAGGGAATACCCTTTACGTGTATAAATCAATCCTTCTCCGTAAGCATCGTTTCCCTTCAACTCCACTAATTTATTTTTGCTATCGCTGAGCATCGCAGAAACGCTATACCTGAGGTTGCCTATCTTATCATTCCATGCTATAGAAAAATCCCAACCTTTTGTTTCTAACTTACCGATGTTTTGTGTGGGTGCAGATCCGCCCAGCGTTGCCGGCAATTGGTCATTCACCAGCATGTTGTTATTGCTCTTGATATAATAGTCAAAACTTCCGCTTAACCTTGAATCCAGGACTGCAAAATCAATACCTGCATTTTTTGCTTCAATCGTTTCCCATGTACGGCTTTGCGAAGCAATGCTGGACACTGCACCCGGCAAGCCTACATTGGGTACACCCATAGGATAAGTGCCGGAAATAGAGATCAGGGAGATATAGTCATAATTGCCGAAACTCAATTCCTGGTTTCCGGATTGCCCCCATGATAAGCGCGCTTTCAGGTTATCAAAAACATTCAGTGACTGAATAAAGTTTTCTTCCGACAAATTCCAGGCTACGGCTACAGAGGGGAACAAAGCGCTCCAGCGTTTACTCTCTGAAAATTTTGAACTGCCGTCCATCCTCGTTGTAAAGTCTATCAAATATTTTTTGTCGAAGGAATAGCTCAATCTGCCAAAATATGACTGCAGGGCCCAATCTGATGCGCCACCGGAGAAGTTAGCATATTGCGTTTTTGTTCTGTCTGCAAGATTTAATGTAAATATTTCATTGCTGGCAAAATTATATCCGGTAATGGATTGATTCTCGTACGTCTTTCCTTCCCGTGAAGCTCCTGCCATTGCATTCACCTTGTGTTTACCTGCAAAAGTTTTATTATAATCAAGATAAGCCGTATAATTCTGGTAAATATTTTTGGAATTCGTAAACAAAGCGTTATTGGGGTTATTTACCACGTCAAAATCACTGCCATCCCAATTATGCTGGGCGAATGTAGGGCGTGTTTCCTTCCTGTCATTAAAATCTATAATTATACCAGCCTGGCCTACCAATAGCAAATCATTGAGCAGCTTAATATTTCCTTTCAGGTTAGTAGAGATCCGGTAGGCATTCTCCTTATTCAGACCACCTTCCTCAAGATACTGAACAGCATTTCTAAAACCTCCCTGGTATTTATACAACTGCCCCAAAGGATTATATATGGGAACGTAGCTGCCCATCTGGTTTACATAATATAATATGCTGCCAAGCGCGGTAGGAGTAGTTATAGGCTGGTTCTCAAAGCTGGTTCTTGTTTCAATATTTATCCTGTCGGAAATTTTAAAATCATAGTTCAGGCGAAGATTATACCGGCTGGAATGGTTTTCTCCATGCCTGAACACACCCTCGTTTCTTTGATATCCTGCGGAGAAAAGATATGAGCTGTTATCGCCGCCACCGGATATACTGAGGTTATGTGCTTGCTGAGCGCCTGGTCCATATACCGCATCATTCCAATCGTGCGACTGGTAAAAGCCGGGGAAATTTTCCAGGTATTTCAGCCATCCTGTAGGATCAGGCGCTGCGTTGTTCCTGATCTTTTCAAACACTTCTTCAGAAACGCCAGGCTGGTTCACATTTCTCATACCTTCATCATACATTTCGGCAAGATGCAAAGTGTTTGTTCTCTCTTTTAAATATTGGGGAGTTTTTATTCCATAGTTCCCTGAATATGAAATGGAGGGCGTTCCTTTCTTACCTTTTTTTGTGGTAACTATTATTACTCCATCGGCGGCGCGTGCTCCATAAATGGAAGCCGCGGCATCTTTCAAAACGGTGAGATCCGCAATATCATTTGGATTAATGAGACTGAGATCACCGGGAATACCATCTATTAAAATCAGCACCCTGTTACCGCCCACAGAAGATGCGCCACGTACCTGCACGGAATAGTTCTCAAAGCCGGGTCTGCCGCTTCCTCTTGTAACTGTTACACCAGGCAAAGTACCCTGCAAAGCATTCATCGTATTGGTAAGTGGTCTGGTTTCAAACGCTTTACTATCTACTTTAGACACGGCGCCTGTTAACTCTCCTTTTAATTTGGTACCATAACCAATTACAACAACCTCGTCAAGCTTAGTCTCCAGCAAATGTAAAACCACATTCAGGTTTGAGTTGCCGCTCACTTTAACTTCCTCTTTTCGGTACCCTACAAACTCAAACACAAGCACATCATTTACAGAAGCCCTGATTGAAAAATTTCCATTAATGTCAGTAGTGCTACCAACATTGGGGTTTCCTTTAACCGTTACAGAAACACTCTGCAATGGATTGTTATTTTCATCCCTGACTTTTCCGGTAAGTGTTCTTTGCTGGGCAAGCAACAAGTAGCCAGGTAAAAGAAAAGAAAACAACAGCAGTAAAAATTTCGAAGAAAAAGCTTGATTTTTTGTAGAAAGATTTTGATTATTCATGACAGCAATGTTTTAGTCAATCAATTTTAGAATTGAAAGTCAAATTTATACTTATACCCCTGTTCTATTGATGGATGATTTTTGGTGTTTGATGGATTATTTTACGATCCTGTAAAAATTGAATACGCTGTTAACAGCATTTTTTTATGAGTAAGTGCGCCCTGGTGGTTGTTATCCAGGTGAAGTACCTGCGCAAAAAAGTCAGTGGCTTTGGCCGCATGCAGTTTTCCCAAACCAAGATTTCCGAGTGCCGTTAAATAATAACAATGAATTTTGTTCAGCAGGTTCAGGTCGGCATCAAACACTAATAAACCGGGTAATGAAACAGCAAAATAATCTATACTGATGTTGTCGTTAATATGCTGCTCTCCGAAGGCTATCAGGCTTTTGAAAATGGCTGTAGCCTTCTCAGGGCTGTTCAGCTTTATCCATGCCAATGCCTGGTAAAATATTTTATCAGGCTGGGGATCATTATAGAAAATAGCCCGGGCAGGTTCGCTGATCCCTTTTACTGCCATATGATAATATTGATTTGCCTTTTCTTTGTTACCCAGTTTCTCATATACCATGCCTTTCCAATAGTGAATATCATTTTCCTGCGCTCCTGCCAGTTTTCCTTCACCAAGACTGGATGGATAATTTTCTGCCTGGTTCAACAACTGCGATGCTTCTTCATATCTGCCTTCTTCAATAGATTGCTTTGCAAGTTCCAGGTGGCAGATGATGTGCTGTTGAATTACTTTCCCTTCTCCGCCTTCCCATGGATGAAATTTACGAGCACTCAAAAGCAATTTTGCTTTGGCATAATTTCCTGATTGATTATACAATGTTATTCTCTCAAGGCAGAGATCATCCCTTTGTTCCACTAAAGACAGATGTGTATTCAAAAACGCAAGTCTTTCTCTATAATCCCTGTTCAGTTTTTTATACAGTTGATCTAATTCCATCAATACCCGGGCATCTGTGGCATCTAATGAAAATGCCTTTTCCATAGATTGTAATGCCTTACCTGCATCGTTGCTTTTATTGTAATAAGCCAGTGACAGATTACGGTGTACAGTTGGAAAATGATCGTTGATCTGTGCTGATTGTTCCCAACATTCCATGGCTTCTTTGTATTGTCTTTTATCAAACCAGAAATTGCCGAGATAATAATATGCCTTAGCATCATTGGGATTGAACTCAATCGCCTTCTTAAACACCAGCACATCTTCTATTTTATTAGGGAAAACAAAATCAGGCGAAAGTGATGCAGCTCTTTGAAAAGATTCTACTGCCAGTTGCATGTTCCCCGCCTGGCAGGCAAGCCAGCCAACATAATATTCTATTAAAGTATTTTTATCATCATGTGTTTTGTAGATGGAAAGCAGTTGCAGGGCTTCTTCATACAGTCCAGCATGCGCATAATCAAAAGCGTATTCTATAAAATTATTCGCATTATTCCTGCTGATGTTTTTTAAGTGATTCAATACATCATCCGCAGTTTGAGCCTGACCCTTTTCATTTGCCAGCAAAATATGTTTTTCAAATAAACAACCAAAGTTGAAAGGATCTGATTCCAGGCATTCGTTAATACAAGCCTGCGCCTTTTTATATTGATTTAGCTTGCGGAGAATAAAAACCCGGGCATGCCTTGCCGTATGACTATGATAATTCTTCACCAAAGATTTCTCAATAAGATCCAAAGCGTCTTCATAGTTTTTTTTAAGTGTTGCAATTCTTGCAAGGTTTAAATAACCTGCGTGTTGCCAGGCATCGTTCCAGGTACTTTTATAAAAGGCATCGTACGCTTCGTCGTTTTTATGCTGCATTTTAAGCGCCCATCCCAGGTTGTAATAAGGCTCCCCGTCATAGGGGTTGGGATTACGCTGCGTGACCGTTTCAATCGCCTTTTTGAAAAAAGGTATTGCTTTGGCGAAACGTCCGCGTCTCAAATACCACAAGCCCAGCGCATTATTATTGCGGGCATCTTTGGGGTCTCTTCTCAGGGCCTCTTCATAATAGTCAGTAGGTTTATACGTAGCATGGCGGTATTGCTCCAGGTGTTGGCCTGTTAAAAATAACTGCTCATTATTTTCAACATCGGCAGGCCTTTTTGCAGGTTGCGCCGGTGGCGGAATAGGCTGCTCTGCATATTTCTCTTCCTGGTAACTTACCAATTCTTTGCCTGTAGCCAGGTTTGTGACCAACAATTTTATTTCCTCCGGCAGTATGCCATCCTTTAGCGTAACTTTTTTGAGATAAGGATTTTCAGGAGAGGATGAAATGGTTTCAGTAAACAAACATGCTTCAGCTTTTATCAGATCTACTTTAATCTTTTCGTACTCCGATGTAACATACAATATGATCTCGGCCTCGTTCCCATTTATCTCAAGATTGATAGCCGCTTCTTTGGTAGCATTTTTCACTATACCTACTTCACGATATGGCATAAAATATTGCACGAAATTTTTTTCTTCGTAAGGTTGTATCCACGAAAAATCGGGCTGGTTATCTGTGTAAACACCCGTCATTAATTCTATATAGGGTCCGTCTTCATCTGTGAGGTTCTCATCCCAGGTATGGCCAAATGCACCGTTGCCCCATGTCCATTGTTTTTTACCGGGGGCTATGTGATGATCTGCCACATGCAATAATCCGCCTTTGCTGTCATGCTCATAGCCGCCCATAAAATTGTACTTTGAGCTTACAGCCATGTATGAAGTAGGTACAGGAATATTTTTATACCTTGAAATATCAGTGCCGGGTGCATAGTTTACTTTATAATAAACGCCTTTAGCTATAGGAAAAGAAGATACATCCCTCTTACCGTGATCAAAAACTGCATGAACATCCGGAGGGAAAACGGATTGATAGTGATCATTCACCTTAACTGCGGGGTTAGCCCACCATAAAAAGGTTTGTGGAAACGGAGTTCGGTTATACAATCTGCCTTTTATTTCTATATAGGCTTTATCGGGGTATATCGTAAATCCGGCCATACCCTTGGTTCTGAACATACGCTCCACTTCGTTTACCCACACCGTTTTGCTGCCGTCTTCATTTTCTGTAATTGTATAGTCTACCGGTTCAAATGTAGAGGGCCTGTGATGCTGCGGCCAGTTAAACTCTATACCACCAGAAATCCAGGGCCCCGTAAGCCCCACCAATGCCGGCTTGATTACCTGGTTATAATAAATAAAATGCCGTTGCTTTACTTTATCATAAGCCATTTGTATTCTGCCGCCCAGCTCAGGCAGGATCATTATTTTCAAATAACGATTTTCCAGAAAAACCGCTTTGTATATTTTATCGGTTTTTGTATCCTCAATTTTTTCTATCACAGCATAAGGATATACCACACCACTGCTGCCCTGGTATACTCTCCTTTCCAGGAACATGGGATTTTTTTCAGGTATACCTGTAGGGTAGGTGGGAATGCTGATATTTTCTATCCATGCTTTTACTTCTCCCCGGTTCATAGTAAAACAAATTTATTTCTACACCCAAAGTTATCCCCTTGTTATAATTTTTTAATGGAGTAACATTCGGTTTAGATGGATTTTCTTACTATTTTTAAATATTCATATTCAAATATGGAACACGCGATTAAAAAGAAAGAAGGCTTCCAGGGGCAAAAATTTATTGTAATTCCTAAGCAGGTAATTAACAGCAAATGTGTAAAAAATGAAATGATCAACGCCCTGTATATTACGGATATAGGGTATTACCCAAAAGCTAAGTTTCATTATATGGAACGGCTGAACGGTGCGGAACAATATATATTGATCTACTGCCGTGACGGGAAAGGAGAAGTTATCATCCGCAACAAGGAATATAAAATGGAAGCAGACGATTTCATTATCATTCCCATTAAAACACCGCACTCCTATACTGCCGATGAAAAAGATCCCTGGAGTATTTATTGGGTTCACTTTAAAGGAACGGTTTCTGATAAAATTGCTTCTAACATCGAAAAAAAGAACGGACTAAAAGGTGTTATCCGGTTTAAAGAAAGAAATATCGAGCTGTTTAATGAAATGTATACACAATTAGAAAAAGGATATTCCAATGATAACCTGATGTGTGCCAATATGTGCCTGTGGCATTTTTTCTCTACATTTCTTTTTAACGATAAATACGATATCTCAGGTAAATTGAGCAATAAAGATTCCATTGACCTTGCGATTGATTTTCTAAGCAAGCATACGCACAGCATATTATCCCTGGAAGAGATCGCTTGTGAGGTAAACTTATCAGCTTCACATTTTTCTTATTTATTCAAGAAAAAAACGGGTTTTTCTCCTATGGAATATTTTAATCACCTGAAGGTTCAAAAGGCTTGTCAGTATTTGCTTTTCACTAAACTAAGAATAAAGGAAATTTCACAGGAAGTGGGTATAGAAGATCAATACTATTTTTCAAGAATGTTTACCAAGGTAATGGGATTGCCACCTAATGAATACAGGGAAAAAAGAATTGGGTAATAAAAAGGAAATTCAAACAAAATAACAATACCTCATAAACCTGTTAAAGCAGAATTAAGTACTGTTTCATTCCAAATGCCTCTTTGCCCACATTTCAATGAGTTCGTTGTGATCTGAATGCCATGCTTTTTTATACAGCTCACGAACTACTTCCAGCCATTTTTGCTTGCGGTCATCTTTGCTGCCTGCATCTTCACCTCCGCTGGCTTTATAATCTTCACGGGTAGTACTGCTGATACGGGCATACTGACCGGTTTGCGGTTTCAGGTCTGCATTGGTAATGCGCAAATAAAAATCGAGCTGCTCCGGAGTACAGGTTTTATCTTTTGGCCACATTGTGCTGTCTTTGATGTACACCGTTACGCCGTCTTTAAAAGCATAAGGTTCCTGGAAATCTTTGGTGTACTGATCTTCATATACCACACCCTTTACCGGGAATTGCGCGTTCGACTGTCCGTCAATCCATTTCAACAATTTATAAGTGTAAACCGTATCCACGCTATGTTTGGCATTCCAGCAGGCGTTGGCCACCCACATTGCCAGCTTTTCAGGAGAAGGATTTAAGAGGTATACTTTTCCTTTTTTTGGCCTGCCGGTATAAAGGTCATTACCCGTTTGATATTCATACAATTTCACCGAAAAGCCTTCCCAGCCGGGAATAGTATCCGTTTCAAACACAAGTTGCTGCACCATATAAGCATGGCTCAGCACTATTTTTGCTTTTTGCACCAGGGCATCAAAACCATCTCTGAAATAAGCATCAGGAATTTTGGGTGTTTGTGCGCTCGCTGAGAGTGAGAAAGTTGCGGCCAAAAGCAAAACGGAAATATTTCGCATAAGTATAGACGGTTTAAAGTGGCAACATGTTAGGTGTAAATTACAATGCTATCCGGTATTGTGTTTGGTGTTTTAAAGTGAAGATTTAAACGGAACTAACCGCCACTAAGGCGGCGTCCGAAAAGCTTCGCGATTGTTTAGGCACAGCATCTTGCAATATCAGCTTATTTGGGTAATTGAAACACCAATGGCTGACGCCTGAACGCCCTAACGAGTTTGCCATCCTGGTGGGCTGGCCGCCATTTGGGCGAATCTTTTATCAGGCGTATAGCTTCTTCATCAAGTGAATATTCAATGGACCTCAATATCGTGATATCGCTGGTAGTACCATCTGTATTTACTACAAACTGAAGCAGGAGGCTACCTTCTTTTTTCAAATTCCTTGCACGGTCAGGGAAATTGATATTTTTCTGAATATACTTAACCCAGTCTTCTGTTCCTCCTTTAAACACCGCTTCCACTTCATCCCAATGTTTTTCTGTTTCCCCTTTCTTCCTGTTCTCCTCTCTTTCGGCTTCTATTGATGCAAGATCCATACGGATCAGCAGCTTTCCCATATCATATTTTTCTTTCTTCCAAAGCGTAAAAGAATCCGTGTAATAATACCACCAGTCATTCTTTTTACCTTCAAAAGTGTAGCCGGAAGAGTCCATTTGCCCATCCGCACCATAATAAGTAAACGATCCATGCGGAATACTGGCTTCCTTGTCTTTATAGGTTTCTATTGATAATAAAGGTCCGTCGAAATGATAATATCTCCATTCATACGCTGTATCTCCAAGCTTTTGCTGGGAGGCCAGGTATTTGGCCTCTTCCGGCTTGCAGCCTTTCCAGTTCTCGTCGTAAACATAAAAGGTTACATTCTTTTTGGATTTTTGAGCGTGGAGGCTGGTAGCAGCTAATAATATAGCGAAGATCAATAGTGTTCTCATTCTGTGTAATTATAGAGGGGTAATTTAGATGATTTATTAGAATTGAAAAAAATAAGCACTCTAACTTCTTCTGAAATAGCATCTGTAAAAAAGTGATAATGGAAACCTGTGTTGAACGCAATAGTAAGTCGTTTTGCTTTCACCCGGTTTTTATCTCACAAAAATTTTGCTTAAGTTTGAATACACTATGAATTCTGTACAACAAAAGCCTAAAGAAGTTTAATATGCTATGAATTCACGAATGAATTTGTGCTAAAATATATTAAATATTCGTGCATTCGTGGCTGGTTTAAGTTGTGTTTGTGAATCGGCTTGCTTGCGGGCCGCTGGAATTCGTTACAATTGCTTTCCTATGCTAATTTCTATACAGGCCGACCATAGAGAACACTCTTCCGGTATTGCGGGGCTTCTTGCCGGATATATCGAAGTATCACTGCTTGTTTCTACATTATCTGTGGGAGGTTACATCATTAACGGAATCACTGAGGTAGAACGAAAACCGCTGTACGCAGTCTCCAGACTTCGTGCTTCATATGTTCTTCCGGGACTCTGTCCCGCAAAAATGATAACCATTTAAAATAATTTTTAAACGATAAACGCATTCCGGCGGCGGAAGTTATATCCCCATTTTTTCTGCTTTTATGTAGTTTTTATTTTCCGGTATATTCGCAGAATAAATACATAGCACGCTTATGAAAAAAGTTATATTATTTGCTTTGTTCTGCAGTATTACATTTGCCTCTATGGCCCAAATGGTAACCAAAGTTACCGACCCTGCAGACTGGGTAAATCCTTTAATGGGCACCGATTCCAAACACAGCCTGTCTAACGGTAACACCTACCCCGCAATTGCATTGCCGTGGGGGATGAACATGTGGACGCCGCAAACCGGCAAAATGGGTGACGGCTGGCAATACCAGTACAGCGCCGATAAAATAAGGGGATTTAAGCAAACGCACCAGCCTTCGCCCTGGATGAATGATTACGGGCAGTTCAGCATCATGCCGGTAACCGGTACACTGCGTTTTAAAGAAGATGACCGCGCCAGTTGGTTCAGCCATAAGGCGGAAACGGTAACGCCCTACTATTACAGCGTTTATCTTGCCGACTATGACGTTACTACCGAAATAACACCAACGGAAAGAGCAGCCCGCTTCCGGTTTACCTTTCCCAAAACAGACAGCGCATTTGTGGTAGTAGACGCTTTTGATAAAGGCTCCTTTATAAAGATCATCCCTGAGCAGCATAAGATCATTGGTTATTCTACCCGCAACAGCGGGGGAGTGCCCGATAATTTTAAGAACTATTTCATTATTGAGTTCGATCACCCTTTCAGCAACGTGGCCACTTTTAACGGAGATAATCTGGATCTTACCCGGATGGAAGTGGAAGACAATCATGCCGGCGCGGTAGTGGCATTCAAAATTTTTAACAGCGGGGAGCGTGTTAATGCTAAAGTGGCATCCTCATTTATCAGCTATGAGCAGGCGGAGCTTAACCTACGGGAGATCGGTGACGATCCGTTTGAAACCGTTAAACAAAAAGGCCGTAACACCTGGAACAATACCCTCAGCCGTATTTTGGTGGAAGGCGGAACGGTAGACCAGGTACGTACCTTTTATTCCACTTTATACAGGATGGTTTTCTTTCCCAACAAATTATACGAAAAAGACGCTTCGGGCAATATCATTCATTACAGCCCCCACAACGGCAAAGTGCTACCGGGGTATATGTTCGGCGGCACCGGCTTTTGGGATACCTTCAGGGCGTTGTATCCATTTCTCAACCTGGCGTATCCTTCCATTAATAAAGAAATGCAGGAAGGGCTCATTAACTGCTATAAAGAAAGCGGCTTCCTGCCGGAGTGGAGCAGTCCGGGTGCAAGGCCGGTAATGGTAGGCAACAACTCGGCCTCTGTGGTCTCCGACGCTTATATTAAAGGCTTACGCAATTACGATATCAACACTTTGTATGAAGCATTGCTGCATGGCGCCAATAACGAAGGCCCGCACGGTACCGGACGAAAAGGAGTTGAATATTATAACAGGCTCGGCTACGTGCCCTACGATGTGAAGATCAATGAAAATGCCGCCCGTACGCTGGAATATGCCTATGACGACTTTACCATATATCAACTGGCAAAAGCGCTTAACCGGCCCCGGGAGGAACAAAAACTGTATGCCCAACGGAGCCAGAACTACCGGAAGCTGTTTGATACCGAAACCAGGCTTATGCGGGGAAAGAATGAGGATGGCAGTTTTCAAAAGCCTTTCAATCCTTTTAAATGGGGAGATGCATTTACGGAAGGCAATAGCTGGCATTATTCGTGGAGTGTTTTTCATGATGTGAAGGGATTGTCGGACCTGATGGGCGGCAAAGCTAATTTTGTGAAGATGCTGGATTCCGTTTTTGTAATGCCTCCTGTTTTTGATGACAGCTATTACGGCGCTGTTATTCACGAAATAAGGGAAATGCAGATCGCCAATATGGGGCAGTACGCGCATGGTAACCAGCCCATACAGCACATGACCTACCTCTATAATTATGCAGGTGAGCCCTGGAAAGCCCAGTTCTGGGTGAGGGAGGTGATGAACAGGATGTATAAACCCACGCCCGACGGGTATTGCGGCGATGAAGATAACGGGCAAACATCTGCCTGGTATGTTTTTTCGGCGCTGGGATTTTACCCTGTATGCCCTGCCACTGATCAGTACGTACTGGGTGCGCCTTTATTTAAAAAGGCCACTTTGCAGTTGGAGAATGGCAAACAGTTTATCATTAACGCTCCCGACAACAGCGAGATCGCTAAATATGTTCAGCTTACCCAGCTTAATGGAAAAAAATATGAAAACAACTGGATCAGCCATTTTGATATAGAGAAAGGAGGCAGCTTTAATGTTACCATGGGCGCTGCTCCCAATAAAACAAGAGGAACCCTGGAAAGCAGTTATCCCTATTCTTTTTCTTCCAGTGCGGATGCGGATATATTAAAGAAGTAACCGGTAGCGGCTATGCGAAATGAATCAGTAAAATCTCAAATATTACATCTCAAATCCCAACATCTCACCAGATGTTCTTACCTTAATGCAAAATTTCATAAACGATGAGCCAAAAATTAAAAT